>NZ_JTEV01000009.1 GCF_000786105.1 Bdellovibrio sp. ArHS | reverse complement strand
ATTGTCCCCTGTTTAAAATGTCGACGCCTTATTGGGCTGTAATGCATTTTATTCAAACCCACACACGGAAGCCGTGGCACTTTCAGTGCATTTATATCCTCTAAGGAGAGTGTCTTTGTTCTAGGCCCGTATATTCGATATGGCGCCATGAGCAGTGACAATTTAGGAATGGAGAGAAAAATGGCTCACAAACCTCAATATACAAAAGCATTCACGGCTTTGTTGACCTTCGCCCTCGTGGCCGCAGGTTGTACTAAAAAACGTGACGCCGCTTTGCCGGATTCTGAAGCTTTGGAAATCTTTGCGATCTCAGAATTCGCCACCCCTTCCAGCGAGGGTTATAAAGCAGTCGCGAAAGCCAGTGCACGTGAGAAGTCGCTTGTTGAGTCTGCTAGCAACAAGGCTTCAAACGAAAAAGGTTTGGTCGCTATTGAAACCTCAGATTCTGCCATTCCTCAACGTCTGCGCTTTATGTTCGAAAACCTTGAAGTCTCTGGCCAAGAGGCTCAGGATTTCAAAATCGTTTTCGGCGTAGACTCTAAATACGTCACGGCGTACAAACTGACGAATCACATCGACGGTCTGACTCGCCTGGAAAAGCAACTTGCTGTCTCTCCCAGCGAAGTTCAGCTTTCTATTGATTTACAAAAAGCTTCCTCTCCTCAAGCAAAAAAAGAAATCATGAATAAGATGGCGACGGCACAAAAAGCCCGTTCTGCCTCTCTTCTAAGTCGCGCCAACATCAATGTTCTTGTTCCTCTTTTCAAATACGACATCGCGCAAAAGGGTGTCCTAGAAAGAACTAAGAATGAATTGCGCGAAAGCACTTCAACCTTAAAACTTCGCGAAACCGAGTTTCACCAAGCGACTCATATCCGCTTGAACATCACTTCAGATTCTCGTAAAGACGTGGGCAGCATCGATCAAAAAGTGGAGATGGACCAAATCTTCACGATGGAATCTTTGGATAACAAAATCCACAGAGCCGCGGATCTACAAACTCGTTTTAACTTCAATATGAAGTTCGTTGCTGATGACTCTCAGGTGCTTACTAAGCTTGACTCAGACGATATGAAAGTTTACGAGCTCACGACTGTGGGCGCTCTGTCTGACGATGAAAGACGTCTTATCAACACGGGCCGTGCTGCGGGAGAGATCATCCGTTGTTCTGACTCGGGCGTGAACACTGCGGATAAAAACTGTGTTCTTCGCTTGGTTGCGAAGGTTCCAGTAACATATAAAAATGCGCGTCTAGTTCTTGCGGACTCAAAGGAAAACACTTCTAATACGATCGAACTTCAAAAAGTCACTAAAGCTCAATCTCAGGGCTTAGTTGAAATCGCTCGTGAGGTGCGCGCCGAGCGTGCTCGTCCTACCGGCATGATCGATCCGTTAAACACAATCAAGGTGGCAGACCTTTCCGGTGAGTTCTATTTCAGAAGAACTTTTGAAGACGCTTCAAATATGATGTTGATCGGTAAATCCGGCACTAGCGGCGACCTTTCAGTTGTTAAGTTCGAGCTTGAAAAAGACCGTTTGGTTGTGCGCAATCAAAAAGCCTTGATCAGATACGAAGGACAGACAGCCAAAGACAAAGAAGAGTTGATGTCTGTACCAGTGAAGTACTTCAAACTTGAAACTGTTGACGCTGACGGCGTCGCTCTGCATGTTCCTAAATTAATTGATGCGAAAAAAGAAGATGCGGAATACCTTGAAATCGACTGGACGAAAAACACCATCCCGGTTGCCAACTCTCCTTTGGCGTTCTTCGACGCTGGTGATTGCTGGGCGGCTGAGACTTCTCAACAAGTGACAGATATGGATATGCGTTTGAATAACGACGGTATCTTGAACTTCTCACTATCTGGCTCTTATACAGTTAAACCTGGTTGCCACAACGCTCCAACTACGAACAACTACGCTTTGGGTTGGAATGTTCAGTTCAACTACAATGTGATCGAACGTCTTTCCTTCAAAAAACGCACGAACGCAAAAGAAGATGATGCGCAATGGGCACCTAATATTGCTCCGAATGTTCAAAGCTCTTTGAACTTCGCGACTTTCACCATGGGTGAAACAATCACTTCTACAGATGTGCGTCCAGGCCGTGAAAACAGCGAGGCTTATCGTCCCGTAGTTCACGACTTCCGTAACGGCAAAGTGTTGCACTACTGGGTGGGTGGTATTAAAAATGCTCCCGCTGAAAGAAAAGCTCTTATCACTCAAGCGGCCGTAGAGGTTGTTGCAGAGTGGAATGAAGCTTTCCACAAAGCGTTCAAAGGCACAGCCCTTGAACGCTCTGGTGACTATATCGTTCTTCATACAGGTGACGACGACACGGGTCACTTGGGTGACTTGGATCGCAACTACTTGTGGTTCTTCGACCAGCCGACTGAAAACGGTCTTTTGGGTGTGGCACAACCTGCACCAAATCCATACTCTGGAACCATCGTTGCGAACAACGTGATGGTTTACTCTGGAAACTCTGAGATGGAAATCCGTCGTATGATGGAATCCTATAAAGAGTCACGTGAGTATGAAAAACTGCTTGATGAGGCAAAAGCGGAAGCTTTGGCTGAATTCCAAAAACAATTAGCAGCTCAGCAACAACAAGGTTCTTCTGCGGCTAACGAAGGCGCAGCCGGAGCGGCGACGGGTGCCGCGGCAGCAGAAAAAGTTCAGTCCATGACAAAATCTTACGGTTCTTTTGTACAAAAGCTTGTTCTGTCTGCACGCCCTGTGGCACAGACACGCTTTACCTCTAAGTACGCATCGAATCTGGCTGCAAAAAAAGCTGGTAAAGCTCTTCAGGCAAAAGCCTTGAAGGGTCGTAATGTGATCTCTGAAGCAAACGTAACTTCAAGCAAGGACTTCACTCGCAGCGTATTGCAAGCCGCACTTTCGCAAGAGTTGAAAAATGATCCTATGATGATGGAAGCGGTCATCGCTCGTGAGTTGGCTCGCACCGAAAATGGTTTGTCACAACAAATGAAACAGTTGTTGATGAAACAAGCACAAATGAAAGAAATGTCAGCTAAGTTCGACCAACAAGCTAAAAAACGTGGCGGTTGCTTCCTGTACACTCGCAGTGAATACAATGACAAGTTCTTGAACTCCGACTTCAACACTTTGTTTAAGAAAGAAATCAAGGCAACATTGTTACACGAAGTGGGACATGCTTTGGGTCTAGTCCACAACTTCAAAGGTTCTTTCGATAAAGCGAACTTCAACTTTGCCGGTGAAAACACCAACCGCAACTATACATCCATTATGGATTATATCGCGGCTCCGGAAATGGAATACCAAGGTCCTGGTACCTACGACGTGCATGCATTGCGCGCGGCTTACACAGGCCTTGTTGAGTTGAGCGATGATATCAAGGCGATGGTTGCTAAAACTGGTGGCGTCTTGAAAAACCAATCCAACGTGTCTGTGAACACGGTGGGTGGCAAGTTCATCTCTTTCCAAGATGTTAAAAAGATCTTGGGCTTCAGATACTTCTCTGAAATGGCAAGACAAACTGTTGCGGGAACAGGTCTATTGAAGCGCTACGGTCAATGTAACGATATGGAAGTGGGTCTTGAACCAGGCTGTGCTCGTTACGATCAGGGTTCTTCAGCGGTGGAAGTCGTTGCGAACGAAATTCAAAACTACCACAGATCTTACGCGACCTCTTACCATGCCGCTGATCGCTTGAACTTCGGCTGGCCACAAAAGGTTTCTGTGATCCAACGTTCGATTTCAAGATTCGGCACTATCCGCGCTTACCTTGATGACTACTTCAGAATGGTTATCTACCGTACGGCTTTGGATGATGCTGAAATGGCAGACTTCCGTGAAGCTTCACATCTTGGCTACGACTTCTTCCACGAAGTTATTCGTATCCCTGATACAAACTTGAGCTTCGGTACGACGAAAGAAGAAATCAAACAACGTTTGATCCCTGTTCCTTACATGTTAAACGAACCAGTGGTTCAAAACGGCAGACACGTTGTCGATCAAAATGGTCAACCGGTGTTTAAACAAACTCCAGATGTCCGCATCCTTGAAGCACGTCGTGTTTACGATTCGGCTCCAGCTCCTATGAGCGACCGTTTGGATACTTTAGGTATCGGTTACGACAAGCAATTTGCGCTTCAATTCCTTTTGACAGCAAATCCAGCTGCCATGACGGATGATTCGCAAACGGGTTGGATCGGTTACAACGAATTTGAACAATATTTCTTGGGTGTTCAACATGCAGCTCAATCTCAGAACATGTTGACTCTTCTAGAAATCATCTCGGGTTCTTTGAACGCAGGCTTTGTCGACAAATACCACAACTTACAAACAGTGGATTTGCCGGTTAACGTGAACAGAAACCTTCTTGACTCTGCAACTTTGGGTGGCTTGGCTGACACGAATAAATACCGTTACCCTGGTTTGGACACTTTTGCGGAATTCTTCAAAGTTGGTACTTTGAAAGGCGGCCAAAATGCAAAAGACCGTTTGACGGCGGTACGCTTCGGTCAAAGTTCAAAATCTGCGGCAAGCATTAAGTTCTACGCTGCGGACAATGCCATCGGCGCTCAGGTTCTTGTTGAAAAAGCAGCTCGTAAAGGCGTGCTTCTTGAGAATAAAGAGGTTCTGGCACAAGGTATGCTGCAAATGATTCAAGCCGATATGGAGCTAAGTGCGAAAGTAGCTGCGGCGAAGAATGCAGATGAGAAATTGAAAAACAAATCTTTCGCCGACATCGTTGCTTCTTCTGAAGAGTTGAAAGCTGTATCCGCAAAAGGTGATGCTGCGGCGGCGGAACTTGTGAAAACATTGACGGCTTTGAATAAAAATGGCGTCTTGGCTTCTGCCGATGAAATCCAGGCAAATCCAAACTTCGCTTTGGACAAGCAAGTATTGATGTTGAGAAGCATGACTAGCAGATCAATGTCATACTTCACCCAAGTGAAGCCATTGCTTGAGCAGGTACCTCTTGAGCAGTTGGACAACGTATTGCAACAGTTGACGGGCTTGAAATCCGACAACTCAACACTCGCTAAATCTCTTGATTTGCTTGGTTTGGGTCAGGAAGTCTTGATTGAGGCGGTATCTTCCGTCCCTGTGGTTCTTAAGGACCGCGGCGCCATCACGGGTGACGTTGTTATGGGCTTGATGATGGACTCTTCTCCATTGTCAACTTCACAACAAAACTTGATGTATGCGATCGAAGATCTTGCTCGCTTCACAAGCATCTTGAATCCTGAATACGTTCACTAAATAAAACCTTAAGCGCGACCCCGCTCTCTCCTGGGGTCGCGCTTTTTTTTTAAACCGGAGTGCAAAAAAAATGAAAAAGATGATTCTGACGGGACTTATTTTATTGGGAAGTTCTTCTGCATTTGCAGGCATTCAAGACTATATCGGACGCTTTGATTTACAAAAGCAAGAGCTCGAGGATGGTACGTTCTGTTACCAAGGACTTATTATCACAAAGGAAGGACAGGAAATCTCTCTTTTCCGTTCGGATGCGACGGAGTTTGCCATCATTCGCAGCGATCTTAACTCCTCAAGGGAAGTACGCTATTCCCATGGTGAAGCGATGTCGACAACCAAGGGCACGGACTCTGTGACTTTGAAATCAGACGGCAGTCTTCTCTTGCAATTCAGTGGTGTGGAAAGCTTTTTGGGCGTTCCGGCTTCGCGCGTGAAAGATGCGATGGCTTTAAAACTTTCTGATGATAAGAAAACTCTGTTCGCCGTTCGCAAAACAGCGGATGGACTTGCGGGTCTCAGCCGCGGCGAAGCTCGTTGCGTTTATCAGCGTCAATAAGTTGCAATAAAAAAAAGGGATCAATAATGATCCCTTTTTTTTAGGCTTTAGTTCGTGGGAAAAGTCCTTCACCCTTTGTCAGAAGCTTTCTTAACCAAGCCCCAAAACTGTCTTCAGGCCCCGGCAATCTCTCTGCCACAATCTTCCCGTCAGCGTGCAGTTTATCGATCACTCTTTTAACCTGCTTTTGGCTTTCCGTCGTATGTTCAAAACGAACACCCCAGCCTTCATTCCCTGGCCGAGTAACTCGATAAACCACAAGACCTGAGACAACGGTCTCATGATCATCAAACTTCCAATAGACATCAACTTTGTCGCCATCCGCAAGTTCGGGACCGGCCGTCAGGAACAAACCGCCTTGGGAAAGATTTCTGATGAAAGCTTTAACCCCGTTTACTGTGCCTTCCTGATTGAAGTTATAACGAGGTGCTGCTTCCCACCAGCGCATGCGCGGATCAAAGTAGACTTGCTGAACAGAAGGAACGACAAAGTAAGCAACGATTAGTACATCGATCAAAAGTACGATAATTAGAATGACAAGTGTGTCCCAGGTCATGCTGGTCCAATAGCTATAAAGGTTCGAGAGCAACACCACCGCGATGCACCCCAAGTAAGCCCAGTAACTCCAGCGACGGCAGATATAAATAAAGAGACCCGCAAGGACAGGAACTCCGATATACAAAGCCAATAACGGTTTCGGCAGAATCTCGAACCAGTACGTCCACTGTTGAGGGAGAGTACGCCCCGAGCGAATCGCATTTAGAACGAGATTTCCAATGGGAGCGAAAACGTGTAGGAGAGCAAGAACGATCAGAGACCAAGGTTTTCTTTTCATATCTCAAATAATAAGAAAGCCCTGGATGCTAGACAAGGGAAAACAAAGTTCAGGACTCTGACGTCTGCAGATATTCTGAAAGCCGTTTTTCCATTCGTAGGTTCATGTCAGTAAGACTGCGTACATTCTCAACCTTAACGAGTTCTTCCATCGGATAAACGACGACTAGGTTGATATCTTTAACTTTCTCTAAGTACTTCATTCGATAAAGTGCCCAGGCATAAGCTTCCAATTGCTTAAAGGCCGTCTCTGAATACCGTTGCGACCCGGTTTTATAATCCACCATCCACAGCGTGTCGCCGACAATTCCCCATAAATCGATTTGTCCCTGCATCAGCGCCTCTTTAAAACTCAAGGCGAAACCCCACTCGACATGTCCTTTTTCGATGATCTCTAAAAGAGGAATGTCCTTGGTCTGAACCAGAAACTGCAATGGTTTTTTTAGCTCGTCATCGGACACCTTCAACAGATCTTCGTAAGAGGTGTACTTCAAAGCTTCAAATAAACGATGGGCATTGGTTCCCTGCTGCGCTCGCGCCAAGCCCTGCCCCAATGCTCCCACGCGTGGAAGATGGGAGCTTGTCGTTCCCTCTGGAGCCACCAACTCGGTCACCGAAATGTACCGACGTTTGGACTCATTCTCTTCATTTCGCCAGGGCTCCCTTAAAATCTTATGTTCCAAAGATAGCGTCTGCATTCTTTCGGGCTGAAGGTTGTCTACGCGAACGAGGTAAGAGAAGTTTTCCTCCTGATGCAGACCTTCTTCCAGAATCAAAGGACACTGAGCCGCCCAGGATTTTTTTCCGATCTTTTTATCCCAAATCAAAGTGACGCCGGATTTTGCGCGAGTCATCGCAACATAAAGAACCCGATTAAACTCTTCGCTTTCTCTGTGACGAAGCTCTTCCGTGATTTGGTCGGCCAAAATACTTGCAGTCATGGCTTGCGTTTCGTCATTGCGAACTTTCAGTGACCACAGACCATCTTTTTCGCGAATACTTAAAACTGGGGCATGACTGGCGCGCGGATCTTGCCCCATCCCAGGCAAAATAACCTGATCAAACTGAAGGCCTTTGGAGGCATGCACCGTCATGAAGTTCACCCGCTTGGGTTCAATCACGGGCGTCGCATCGGCGTCTTCCCCACCCTCATCGGCCGACAATGTGTCCAAACTAGAATCCAGAAAATCCAAAAAGTTAAATCCCGGTCGTCGCTCTTCCTGACTTAAAAGAGCCACGACTTTCCAAAGATTGGCTTCTCTTCTTCCGCTCGAGTCAATCTTCGCGGAATAATCGAAAAGCCCTAGATCAATCAAAGCTCTTTTAAATGTCCAAGACAGGCCTTTGCTTTCACTTTGTAGAAGCAGCGATTTCAAAATTCGCAAAGGATGATTTTCTTCCTTCTGCTCTAAAGGCTTTTGCGCTTCTTTCCAAAAAGAATGTTTATAGCTGTGACAATAGCTTGCGATCTCACTGTCCGATAAAGCCAGCCAAGGAGATCTTAAAAGAGCCACAAAATTCCCATTATCGTGGGGATTCACTAAAAATTTTAAAATAGCCAACGCATCCAAAACTTCCCGACGCTCATAAAAACCGCTGCCGCTATGAAGCTGCAATGGAACGCCGTACTCTTGCGCCACCTTGGCAATGTCTTCCAAAGTCTTGTGAGTTCTTCCTAAAACACAGATCTGTTCAGGACTGACGCCTTCGGAAAGCAGTTCCTGAACGCGTGCCACCGTCGTCAACACTTCCGCCGAAATGTCGTCCTCATCCGCGGTTTCAGACAATATCACCTGTACCACCGGATTCGCATTGCCCTGTCGGACTTTGTCTGGCGCCGGTGTCATCGCCGCAAATTGTTTGCTGAGTTTGGTAAAGTAATGATTGAAAAACTCCAACACCTCGGGCGAGGAACGGTAATTCGTCAGCTTAACCTGCACATCCCCGTCTTGAGCGCGGACTTCCTCGACCTTCTCTTGAAACACTTCCGAACGAGCACCACGGAAAAGATAGATACTTTGTTGCGGGTCTCCGACGACGAAAAGAGGACGTTCACCAATCAAATGCCGCAGCAACTGCACCTGCACCGGGCTGGTATCCTGATACTCATCCACCATCCAGAAGTCCCACTCTTGAGAAAACTTCACCGCCGCGTCAGGTGAGTCCTGAATCATCTTGTAGGACAGTGTTTCAAGGTCGCTCATGGAAAGCAGTCCTTGTTCCAATTTCGTCTTCATAAAGTCGCGGCAGAAAAAATTTGCCAGCTCATTGAAGAGTTCGCAGTTCTTCTGATGTTTTTCCCAAAATCCAGGGCGATAGCGCGGTTCTGCCAAAAGTTTATCGATGCGTTCCCGCAACTCTTCCAGCTCTTCATGCAAACTTAAGGAAAAAGGCGGCGTGGCTTTGCGAAATTGTGGTTTGGAAGTGTGCTCCCAGAAGTTTTCCAAACGGCTGAAGAATTCTTCCCACGAGGTGACTGTCCAGGAATAACTTGCTAAAGACTGCGCGTACTCCTGCCATTTTTCATTCGAGGTTTCCTGGCTGATCTCCGTGCACACGCGTTTTAGCTTGCCCGCGATATCCTTAACCAGCTTCTCCATTTCCGCCTGCAGATCCCCTTTTTCAATGAAAGTCATGCTCGGGAAAATCACATTTTCAGAGAAATATCTAAGCAGGGCGCCTTCCAAGGTTTGAAAGTCGTATTCTTCCAGAAGCTCCTGCAATGAGGGATTCTCTAAAAGATACTTTCGCATGATTTTGCGCGCGCCTTTGCGAATCTCGGAATCACTCATGATTTTGTAATCAGGAGTCAGGCCGATGCTCGATCCGTAGCGCGATAAAAACAGACTTAAAACACCGTGAATGGTTGATATCTGCACCTGCGATTTGGCACTGACGTAGTGGAAAAGATCCTCTCGGCCCTCTGCCAAAGCTTTGCTTAATAGACGTTCTTTAAGCTCTTGAGTGGCTTTGCGGGTAAATGTCGTCACGACGATGCGCGGAAACTTCCCGTGTTTTTGTTTAAAATCACTCGCGAACTTTAAAAAGGTTTGCGTCAACGTCGTTGTTTTCCCCGCACCGGCACCGGCGCGCAGGATGGTGTTTTTTAGTTCAGATGAGGGGCTCGACATTGTCGCCTCCATTCACAGCCAGAGCAGGTCTTGAAGTCCGCCGGCTTCGCCTGACTTTCACCTTTTTTAATACGATCCAGAGTGCCCATTAAGATGGTGCTGAATTCAGTCAGATAACGCTCTTTGGATTCCGCCGTCGCATTTTTATCCTTCCTTTTGGAAGCCGGATAAAGTCCGCCAGCAAGATCCTCGATTTTAAATCCCTTGCGATCAAAGTTTCTAAAGACGTAGTAGAAAAGACCGATAACTTCGCCACCCACATCTTCCAACAGACCTTTTTCAATCACCCACATGTAAAACAGAAGTTGCAGCTCACGATTTTTGAACCACGAAGAATGAGAAGAGATTCCACCCGTCGAGCTTTTATAATCCAAAACCACCAGTTGGCTGACGCCGTCCCCATCGATGCGATCAATTTGACCGGAAACCCGGAAGCAATTGTCCTTGGGTTCTCGAGAAATTTCTTCAGTGACCGGGTCCAGATAAAACTCAAATCGTTTTTCTCGGGCCAACGTGCGCGTTTTCTTAAACTCGTCTCTCCAGCGTTTCTCAACATCTAAAAATCGTTGCCCTAAGTGGATGTGTTTTCTTTTAAAAGGCTTCCATAAGCGCTCGTCCGCGAAAAGCAGCTTCTTTTCAACTTTGATGTCTTCTAAAACACGGTCGAGTTCATCCACCGTCCAATCAAAGCGCATGGGTTCTGCTGTCAAACGCTCAAACAAGGCGTGAGCCAGTTGTCCTCGCGTACGATGATCCACATCTAAATCAATGTCAGGCAGATCTTTCAATTTAAAATATCTTTGCGCCGCGAAGACAAAAGGACATTCCAGAAAACTTTCCACCGAAGACGCGGAAATTCGCGGCAATTGCGGAACCTGAATGTTTTCTAGTTCGGCTTTGCCCAAATCCTGCTGAATGCGTTTTTCGATAAGGTCCTTGCGGCTATCCACCCAAGGGCGCCCGGTCGGTTCGTCAGAATGCTGAAGCTCGTCCCAACGTGTTTCCTTTGGTAGCGTCAAAGATTCATGATCTCCGGATAAACTCATCCAGAATGTGCAAGGCGAACACAAACTGCCACTTAAATCCGTGGCCCCAAAACAAAAAATATCATGCACACTTTCTGCTTCCGCAAGCAGACGCAACTCGAAATCCAGATCGCTTTGGTCTGGATTATCCAGATAGAACCCGATGTCCTTCGCCAGTTCAAAATAGTCCTGACCCGAAAGCTGGGTTTTATTGCGCCCCCGCAGGGACTCGTCGGTCAGGCCGATGAAAAGACGATACTGGGCTTTCTCACTATGCGCTGACATCAGCTTAGTCACCATGATGCCGCGAGGCTGACCTTTTTCTAAAGTGTACTCTTTAGCGGCAACGATGCTTTCAAGATAGCTCAGCCATTCTTTCCAAATCAATTTCGTGGAACTGACGGCGTTTTGCAGAAGTTCACGCAAAATCACCTGCACGATGTCAGTTTCAGATGAGTTCCAATAAAGCAATGCCTTGGCGACGAACTCGTCGCGACTTAACACTCCCGTTAGATCCAATTGTTCGTTAAAGACCTTATGGACTATTTCGTTACGCGCCAAATCCTCGTTCACATACAGACTTTTAAATAAGGAACGGAATTCCTCATAACGAAGTTCCTGGGATTCTTCTTTATCAAAAAATGAAATTTCAAGGTCAGAGCTGGAAAGGCGTCCACTCTTAGAACGCAGAAGCGCCAACCAGCGCGTCACTGACGGCAGACTTTGCGCTTTGTGGGTGATGTCTTTTTGGACTGGGATGCCTTCTTCCTGCAAATAAGCCTGCAAGACGGGCCAGTAAGTTTCGATGTCCGGAGCGACAATCGCGATAGACTCTGGCGATTTTCCTTCGTTCAACCAATCACGCACCTGCCCCACACTGTGTTTTATTTCCGCCAGCATCCCGGAAAAACGCAAAACGTCTTGGCGCTTTTCCTTCTTTTCTACCGCCGGAAGTGTTTGCACTTTCTGGCTTTGCTGACGCAAATCCTCGTAAGGCTTCAACAGAAAATGAAACTCATTTTTCCAAGTTGGCGATGGCTCCAAAACAATTACGTCTACAGTGCGTGAAAGAACCCGCAGAATCTCGGCCTCAACCCGCGAGATCTCGCCACTTAAATCCACAATCAGAGGTATATTCCAGACGCGCTCAAGTTCATTGAAGTTCTGCAAATACGCTGTGATCCAATCCGCCGTGATCACACGGTGATCCTGCAAGAGTTTTAAAGCACAAAAGCGAGCCCGCAGGTACCAATCACGCCAACGGTTCTTTGATTCGGGATGAGTTTCGAACCATTCCTCTAACCGGGTTGTTCCCTCGGGATGAAAAAGAACCGCCGCCATTTGATCGATGTAAGAAAAAACCGTATCTTCCGCCGATGAATTCACACCCAAAACTTCAGCATTCTCGTCCATAATCGTACGCAGAAGAGAACGTGCAAAAGGATCGCTCACTAAGCGCAAGCCCGGATCCAGACGTTTTAAAAGGATTTTCCAAAGATCACTGGCGCGCAGAACGGACTCATCAACGTATTGACCTTCGCGCGCCAGAATTTTTTGCTGAAGTTCAAATTTTGTGCGCAAGTCAGAAACTAGCCACGATTGGATTCGTGGATCGTAGTTGGCAAAGATCTCAACAATCTGAGATCGACTTTCTAGGGGAATCACTTGCAACATTTACGAATTACCGGCGTTGTTTAAGTTTACGTCTTTTCCCGCCATTATCCGTGAATTTGAAGTTAGCATCAAAGCTTAAATCAATGCTGAGGCTCGCCATATAACGAGTGTCCCCGTCCTGACCTGGATAAAGACCGGTTTCCTCAGTGTAACTTACAGCATCAATATGGAATATAAGAAAATTCACTCCCACACCATAACTGAGATAGCCTTGATTATATCCGGCGCGTAAGTCGATCAACGGCAATGAAATTTCTGTTCCGACGTGAAGCTTTTTGCCAAGTTCAATATCGGGCTCCAGCAAGTGTCGACCTTCGAGGCCGATCACCCAGTCCAGACCAGGTAAATCCAAACCAACGCCCGCACCAAAGACCAAGTTCTGCTCAATGTGCACAGGAGCATCATCGCCGTCCGTTTTTTTGAACGCGGTGTTGCCCACGTCTTGCCACACCAGAGTCAAAGTCGGCTTAAGAATAGGCAAGGGAATTTCATGCAAAAGCGCGATATCCGTTCCGTAACCTTGTCCTTTATTACTAAATCTGTTGCCGATATCAGACAAATTACTGACATTAGAAATATCACTCACACTCAGCTCTTGAGTAGAGCCCCCTTGACGAGTGATGCGTTTTAAATTCATGCCGAAGTAGGTCGTCGGCCCCACAGCAAAGGCCGTCCCTAAGTACACCGCCTGATCACTGCGGAAATATGTTTCAAACTGGGGAAGCGCGGGATTATGAAGCTCGGCATTCACTTCGGAATCATAAAGATATCCGGCAGAAATCAGTGGCAAAGAAACCGCCACTTTGCCCACACCTTGCGCCCACAGTTTCTTGCCGTAAAACTGATTGAAAGTAGAGGGATCATTCGCGTCGATATTCTGAAAATCACTGATGCTTTCCACGAGGGTTTTATTGGCTCCTGCCATCAAATCAATCAGCTTAATATCAATGGCAGCGGCTCGCTTTAAAGCGGCGGGATTTACAAATAAAGCATCGGAGTCATTCACAAAAGGAACGAGTACGCCGCCCATTCCTCGGGCGCGAATAGAACGCGTCGTCTCGCCTAAGGATTGCGCTTCAGCGTTAACAGAAAAAATTAAGACCAAAGCCAGGAACCAAAAATTCATGGACTATCCAATCCGGGGCAACAAGCGATGGTGACGGCTACCTTAGGAGGACTTTGCGCATCCATAGCAAATTTTATATCCGCGATGTCGCAGGAAGAGGCCATACCCACCCCCATCGTGGTGCTGGCAATCATGCGTCTGAAGATACGGCGCATTTTATCCGAAACTGCAGTGGTATCCGTGTTCAAGCAGTTCACGGGATCGGCGACATCCGACGGCAATCCCAACTGAAACCAGGTTGGAGGATCCGCATGTCCCAAAGAAGCCCAAGTGACGCCACCAGGAATTGATGGAATCAAAGTCTGCGGCGTCGTTTTATCCAAAGTAGGGATCGCTGTTTCACAAAGAGTTTTCGCAGAGGCGAAAGCATCCCCGGCACTGCCCCCAGAAATCTGCTCCCCAAGCTCAGAAAGGTTTTCAAAGACCAGCCCCAGCCCAGTGATAATTCTATTCATGTCCGCATCAGAAAGTCTTCCTGCCGTGTCGGCAATCGCACATGAATCGGCGCCCGCATCTACAAGCCCATCTCCAAGGCCTGAGGACTCGGTGTCGAACTTCGCGTGCAAGGTCGTCGCCATTCTTGTCAGACCCAAAATAGCCGCAAAAGCGTTTTGCTGAGACGTTCTTTGCGCGGGGGCTGCGCCGATACCTTGAAGAACTGAAATGGCATTGTCGCACGAAGCGACATCGACCACTCGGTTCGCATACAGTTGTAATACGAATTCAAACATTTTTGTCGAGCTGACATTTTTCAGACTGTCGATAAGATCAAAAAAGGAAATTCCGCACTTGCCGCCATAGGCATACATCAGTGTAGTCTTCACATCGTTCCGGGCCTGATAATCGGCGGAAATTTTTGTCGTTAATATTTCAATCGCTGCGTCCCATTCGAAATTATCAATTTTTGTTTTCGCATCAAGATGATAGGCGGCATCTGATTCTGTGTTGGAATACTCAGTCAACACATTCGGCTGCCCACAAGAGGTCGTCAGCAATAGACTCATGAAAATAATTATTATATTTCTAATCTTCATGCCTCATCCTTAAAACCGGTAAGCAAACTTCACAGTGTAGCGTCTGTCTTCTTTCGGTTCAGCCACAGTACCAACTTCTTCGCCGTAAGATGCAAGCTGCCACTGAAAGTGTTCAGACGAATACTCCATACCTGCCGTCCAATATCTTTGATTATACCCGCCACGGAAAAAGAACACATCTCCGAAGTTCAATTCGAATCCGCCGTGAATCAATTTGGCCTTATCTTCTTCATCGCCTGATGTTAATAAGCCACGATACTCAACCGTCCATGAAGATCGAATGTAATTGGTGTGAATCGGAAAGAGAGCCGCCGCCACGTCGATATCCTGTTTTATCAAATTGGGACGATTCGCTGTGTCCAATCGGACACCACTGGCTTGATCAAAACTGGTGCCTCCTACGTCGCGCACAACAGCCGTCACCGTAGGAAGATACTTCCAAGGAGCCGCCAAGATCAAACCGACATCCGTCGAAAGACCGACACCTTCACTGGCAATAGAGTCATAATCCAAAGGACCCGAGGCGCTCAAGGCGGTATCATCAACTTCGATACGACTGATTAACTTGGTGTTGAATCCCAACTTGACCCGTCCATCGAAAAACCGAAAGTTGAATCCCAAAATGAAGGCGACGTCGTTGCGATAGTAGGTGTCAATGGTGGTACCATCTCCTGACATCTCGGCATCCAATAAATAGTTACCATAAAGACCCAAACCAAAATTCCTTCCCACGAAAGAAGGAAATACCTGCATCTTGGCGTGATGGTAAGAACTGCGTTTTTTATCTAAGGCCGGAGCGACATCTTGCAATGAAAACGGATTCGAAAAGGACTGTTCCGTATAGAAGCCCGGCACGTTGTAACCCAGCTCAATTTCCGGATCGATGATCGTTCCATAGAAATCTCTGAGTTTGCCTAAAGCGGCGGGATTTACAATCAAGGCTGTTTCGTCATTAGTTACGGCAATACAGGCGCCGCCCATAGCTTGACAACGAACTCCGGAATAAAAACTGCGACGCTCTCGCGCATTCACTTCAAAAGCAAACGCCATCAATACAAAAATTTGCAAGAGCGCGGTCCACAAAATCCTTTTCATAGATACCTCGCTAAAATCACGTGGAATATATCAAAGGACTTATCGGACTAAAGGGGCCTCATATTGAGACAAGAAGGGAAAATAAGGTCTAAGGTCGGGCAAGGAGGTCTCTTCTGGTTTAAAAGCCAAGAAGAGTCCTAATCCGGCCCAGACGTTTCAATGTTTCGGCTTGGGGTTTGGTGCGAACCGGGCCCAGATCTTCCGGCTGAAGACCCTGCTCTTTCATAAACTCGCAAATAGAATGAACAAAGTGTTCCTGGCTCATTTCATCAGAAAGCTGGAACTCAATTTCGTACTTCTTTTGAATAAAGCTGCTTCCAACATAGTCTTCCCCTTGCGTGATCGAAATCTCAAGATTTCCCCAGCCCAGATCTTTGAGGACCGTCCACTTCACTTTCTTGGTCAAATGACTGGCCGTAAAATACCAACGATCCCCAGTGGGCACTGCTAACAATTTGTCCAACAAAGGTAATTTCAGCGCAATAATCTGACTATGAAGCTTGTGCACATCGTGAACTGCTTTAGTCAAATCCGGGCCGTTTAAGGCATCCAACTGCTGAATCACGGCGTGAGTAAATTTGTCGCGGTCGCCAGAATTGAGCTTCAATTCTCCCACAGCCTTTTCTTTTACTTTAAAAGCCCAACCTTCGGCACACACAGATGGCAGAATCGAAATTTTTGTATTCGCCTGCAAAACTGCTTTGCTGTTTGTCACCTTCAGACGAAATTTATACATCTCTGGATTCGGAATAAGCAAAAAATTCGCACCGTCATAGATGTCCGCATAATAGTCCGTGCGATCTTCACCTTTAAACGGATATTTTTGCAGAATTTTTAAAGCCGCAGACTCCTGCAAATTAAAACCGGCCTCTACCTGATTCTTTATACTTCCGTCTTTGGCCTGCGCTAAAGAGGCCACCAGACCGATGGAAATTACCAACCCGAAAAGCGAAAGACATCCTCTTTTCATTTCTTGCCTTCTTCCTTTTTAATCACAAAAAGATAATTCTGAGCGCGCACCTCGGAATCATGAACACCGAAGTCATTGTCATTAACGACATAGATGAAGCCTTCGGGGTCCACGCTCAAGCCCTCTAGTTTTTCGAAATCCTGGAGACCTTTTTCCGTTAAGTTCAAAACTTCATTTTTTTCGACAGGTTTTGTTTTGGGGGGAATCTTAAAATCTTCGGAGGCTAACGCCTCTTTGACCACGTTCGTGGCTGGCGTGCGGTCGATCGCAAAAACTCGTTGCCAGGCTTTTTTGCCGACCTTGCCGTTCTGCTCAAGAACCCAAATGCGACCATCCAGACCTAAAGTAGCCGCTCCGATCTTTCCGCCCTCTTTACTTAGACTGTAAAAATAGACGCCGACGGTTTTTTCCTGAACGGGATCAAATTCCAGAATAGGAGCCAAGTCCTTATCCAAATGGGGTACGCCACTTTGTAAGAAAACCAAAAGTGTTTTCTGAGGTGTAAACACCAGGGCTTCAAACCCTCGGTTCAATTTTCTTTTCGCATAGAAAGAAGGAAGCTCCTGAATCCCCGTACGCTCTGTCGAAGAGCCTTTCGGAAGCCAGCGCTTTTGCACCACACCTGCACTGTTCACTTTTAACAGTGACGGACCATACTCTTCGCTCACCCAAAAATTCTTTTGCTCGTCCAGCGCCAGCCCTTCCGGGTCCAAACCGATGGCATCAAAATTCAAGACAGTCCCTTTAGAATCCGTCGGTGTTTCGTCGGCGCCCGTTTTGTTACTCAGAGGGTTCACGTTGGGCAGGCCGGTAATTAAAATGGGTTCAGGCTTTAATGTGACTTTCACCTTCAGCCCGATACTTTGCACCAGTTCCACTCGCTTATTTTTAAACTCAAATTTTAAAATCTGCGGATTGTAAGCGGGATGCAAAAAAGCTCTTTCCGGGGTCTTCTTACCCCCTTTTTCTTTGCCATTGGGCCCGCGGTCCGTCACAGAATAAAAGATCTTCTTGTCCTTGTTGGACTCAGCCGCTGAATAAACCAAATCCGAAAGTCCTCCAAGAAGAACTTGCCCCTCGCTATTGGCAAACAGGGGCTTTTCCGAATGGATGAGAATTTTTTCGGCGGGG
>NZ_JTEV01000008.1 GCF_000786105.1 Bdellovibrio sp. ArHS | reverse complement strand
CAACCCATTTGGGGAACTCCTTCCGGGCCTCCCACATAGAACGGGGGGATTTTGTCAGGGTCCGGTTGTTTAAGACAGAGGGCCCGGTCCGCCCCCATGCAGGTAATCGCTTTGCGAGAAGCTTCCGAAATAAAATAGAAGTGCAAATCGAAATGAGGACGGTTGTAAATACCGTCGGGCTCGTGCCCGTGAGGCATCCAGTTGATCACCATGTGGTTATACGGTGGAATATTCAACACGGCCGGCAACTTCAAAGTATATTCGCCCGGCTCTTGTTGAGGCAGAGCATTTAAAGCTCCTTCCGTCATAGCCAGTCCTACAGAATAAGGCGTTCCATCTTCACCAATGTTCGCAAAGGCTTGCACCTTGCCTTCACCCACGGCAACGGCCTCCCCAAAGATCACAAAGGCGTGAGCGTAAAGGCTCGATAAAAAAAGTCCGCAAAAGATAATAAGTCCTTTCATAAATCCCCCTGATTTTTTGGAATGAAATCCGAGTTTTAGTTCAACGACAAGATTCTGCGAGGGCGGTTGTTTTTAATCATGGAAATCCGTCTCGTTTTGAGAATTCCCCGAATTGTCCCCTGTTTAAAATGTCGACGCCTTATTGGG